>NZ_VCDN01000015.1:0-1880 GCF_033949405.1 Xenorhabdus santafensis
GCCGGCTGACGGGGTGTCAACCCACCAGATTGCCTTTACCGTGGTGGATGAGTTCGGCAACCCGATCCCTGACTACACGGTCACGTCAATCGCCAATAATGGCGCGGAAATGGAGCAAGAAGGCAAAACCGATGCCAAGGGACAATTAACGGTTTCGCTCACCAATACCCGCGCCGGGGGGACGACCGTAACACTGACGGTCGGGGGGCAGGCCTATCCGGTTGAAGTGAGCTTTATTCCGGATGAAAAAACGGCGCAAATTGCGGAGGGTAACTTACAAGTTATTTATCCGGATGGCTCTATTGCCAAGAAAGAAGATACGTTCATCGCAGATGGAGAAACACAATATCGTGTCAGGGCAATCGTGACGGATAAATCAGGTAACTTAGTTCCTGATGTAGTGGTGACTTTTCAGACTGATAATCAGGCAAAAATAACTGCGAAGGGGCAGAAAACAGATAAAGAAGGGAAAATTGAAATTCCAATCAGTAACACAAAAGCTGGGACAACGATGGTGACAGCAGTCATCAACAGGAGCTCTGGTGCTGTGCAATTCCAGTTACCCATGTTATTTGTTGGAGATAACTTGACTGCCAAGGTAGTAAAAGTAAAAGCAAAATTGGCTCAGAATAAAAACCAGCCTGATCCGGAAGGTAAATATGTTGCTGATGGCAAGACCCCCGTTATTTTAAAAGCCTTTGTTGTCGACCAACACGGCAATGAGCTGCCATCAGCCAATATCCATTGGAAATCTAATTGTGACAAAGACATTATCACATTCGCGGATGCACCATCAAAGACGGATGATAATGGTATCGCCCGCACGACTATAATCAGCAAAAGAGCTGCTGATATCAGAGTTACTGCCTGTACGAAAAAGGGAAATAAGATAAGTGCAAATACATCAAAACCCATTCGATTCAAGGCTGATCAGTCGACCGGAAAGCTTTCTGCAATAACATCATCAAAATCTGAAGCGCTTATTGCAGATAACAAAGACAGTGTAGAGCTGGCTTCTCAACTTTTGGATATGCATGGAAATCCATTGCAGGGAGAAAAAGTCATATGGTCTGTGGATAAAAGTGGCGCCGCTATTAATCAAACTAGTACAACGGATGAGCATGGCAACGCAAAGACAATATTACGGGCAACAAAATCGGGTGAAATTACGGTAACCGCAACTTATGGCGCTTCGCATAATGCTCAAAGCATAACAATTAATGCACAGGCAGATTTGAAGACCGCGAAAGTGGTACTCACTAGCGAAAGCAATGTTGCTGTGGCTGATGGAGATGACGCCATTAGAATCATTGCGACCGTGATGGATGCAAATAACAACCCCTTGGTTGGCAGAAACATAATCTGGCGTTCATCGGAAAATAATAGCCCATTGAAACCAGCTAAAGGTCTTATTGATGGGCAAGGTAAATCCAGTACCGTGATTTCAAGCACTCAGGTAGGAAAGAAGGTGATTGAAGCCAGACTCACGGATGAGATCAAAGCCACCCATTCCGTCATGTTTACGGCAATTTCACCGGATTCTGCGCGGGCCGATGCTGAGGGTATGAAAGCTCAAAGCCACTTTATTCTATCCCCCCAATCGCTGGCGGCAGACGGAACGGCGAAATCGCAAGCCACGCTGATCCTTAAAGACCAGTATGGAAATGTGATCCCCGGTCAGAATGGAAAAATTCACTATTCCGTGGTTTCGGAGGAGGCCAATCGTGTGACATTCCATGACCAAAAGGAGTCTACGCCCGGCACTTATAATGTGACTGTGTTATCAGGCACAACGGCCGGAGAAGTGGTGATCCGTGCGACAGTCACTGAGCAACTCTCTTTTGACACGACTTTAACATTGCTGGCCGATAAAAAGACGG
>NZ_VCDN01000016.1:0-1171 GCF_033949405.1 Xenorhabdus santafensis
TGCTGGCCGATAAAAAGACGGCTGAATTGGCCTCCGTCACCATGATGAAAAATGTGACTGCCAAATCGGCGATAGCCAATACTGCGCCGTTTATTTCGGTGAAGGCCGATGGTCAGGACAGTGTTGTGATTAAGGCCCAAGTGCAGGACAAACACGGGAATACCGCATTGCAGGGCATGGCGGTTAAATGGAAGACCTCTCTGGGAAGCTTGTCTGCCAGCGAAACGCAGACGGATGCCCACGGGATCGCTACCGTCAGATTGACCAGCCAACAAGCCGGGGATGCGCAAGTAACCGCAGTGCTGTCTGGCAAAGAAAAAGCCGCACCAACACAAGCCCGCTTTATGCCCGGGGAATTGTCAGCCGCCCATTCGTTGGTGACCATTTCAAAAAATCAGGCAGTGACCGGGGAAGACGTTCAAATCACATTCACCCCGAAAGATCGGTATGGCAACACCCTGACCGACAACGTGGAGGCTATCACTCTGGTATTTACACCGAATTTGGGTATTTCGCCGCATCCCCCGAGTTTCAAGAAAACGGAGAACGGCAGTTACAGTGCGGCCTTCCATGCAACAAAAGTGGGGCAGACAGCGATTGCCGTGAATGTAGGAACGCTGCGGATGAATAAATCGCTCAACTTAACGGTAGTGGCGGACAGTGCTAAACCGCAGGCCGCGGATGAGCAAAATCCCTTTACCCTGAGTAAAAAGGGTATTGCTGGTGTGCTGAAGGGCAGTGACAGTGTCACCGTTGATGAGACGGTGATTTATGCGATTGCCTTAACAGATGCCCATGGCAATCCGCTGGGCAAAGATATCCAGACTGATTGGTCTATTGCAGGCATAGGCTGGTTAAACTATTCCCGTGTATTTACGGACAATAACGGCGTGGCCCGTGTTGCACTGAGCAGCCAGAACATCGGCACCGCGTCCGTGACGGTCACGTTGCCGGGCGGCAAAGTGTACACACAGGATACGGTCTTTACGCACGGCAAACTGAACCCCGCCACGTCAACTGTGACGCTGTCTAAACCCAGTATTATTGCGGACGGCAAGGAAACCACGACCCTCACGGTGAAGTTGTTTGATACACCGAAAAACGCGATACCGGGCCAAGCCGCACAGATGAAAGTCACGGCCTCCGCAGGTGCGGGGATCACTATTCCGGC
>NZ_VCDN01000017.1:0-18850 GCF_033949405.1 Xenorhabdus santafensis
TGTGACAGCCGGAGAGACGGCCTGTATTGCCATCATGATTCAGGGAGTTGTGATTGCCATGCAGAAAAGCAAAATTGGGTAAACCACACAGACAGAGGTCACCATGGCAATATTAAACTTTGAAGCTATCGGACGTTGTAAGGTGCTAAGGGAAAGAATAGACACATTGCGCACCCAGCGAGGTACGTGTGTTCATAAATTGAAAGAAGAAGCGTCAAGATTGGCGCAAGGGTACTGTTTCCCACCCCCTGAAGTTGAAGAGTTCGATATCGATTTTGCCCATTCACTGATAAACGATATTGTGGCTGTAGACAGAAGTCTGATGCAAGCCATCTATGAATTCAATTGCTGGAGCTTGGATGCTGGTGAACAACCTATCAAGCTGAACTTACCCGCCAGAGAAGCTAAACCCGTCACACCAAATGCCATCAGTTAACACTGGTGGCTTTTTCTTTTGGAGAACAAAACATGTCACAAGGTACAGCAACACACACGATCACTGTAGATATCAAGTGCAACACTGAACCCTTAAACCAGCTTGAGTCACAACTGGAGCACATTGCTGAATTATTGGAACGCATCCAAGGTCAGCATTATGGTGCAGGTATAGCACTGGCCATAGACAAAGGTTCGCAGGTAGGCATTTCTGCCGATAGATTTAAGGTTTGGGACTCAGCAGCTCCGCTGGGCACGGCAATTATAAGTGAGGCTACTGTAAGTAAGCCCAAGATAAAGACCTCTGACGATCACATCCGCCAACTCATCCGCGAAGAACTACAGCAGTTCGTCAATCGTGAGCGCCTGCGAGGCGGACTGTTCTCGACGTGGTGATGCGATGCCGCCACGTATACCCAGAGCCTGCCGCAAGCAAGGCTGCCCCAAGACCACCACTGACCGCTCAGGCTACTGCACTGAACACCTGCACACTGGCTGGCAAACTCACCAACAAGGCAAGAGCCGACACGAACGCGGCTATGGCAGCAAGTGGGACACGCTACGCACACAAGTAAAACAGCGTGACAAACATTTATGCCAGCAATGCTTACGGGCAGGTCGGGCAGTCACCGGCACCACCGTAGACCACATCATACCGAAAGCCCATGGCGGGACGGATGCACTCTCGAATCTGGAATTATTGTGCTTTGCCTGCCATAGACGTAAGACCGCAACGGAGCGATTACGATGAATGAAAGACAAGTCAAACTATCACGTTTGTTTAGGCAGGGACACTTCAAAGGTTACGTTTTAAGTGTCGATGGATTGCTGTTGTCTAATCAGCAGCATGTGATTGTGGAGACTAAAGCCAATGAGGTGCATCCCACATTAACGGTCACCTTTGCGGTAACGGATGAGATAGCCGATGGAATGGACGTTCACCTCTAATTTCAACGTGAAACAGTATCAGTGAGAGGGTGGGGGCGGGTCAAATCCCTGCCACTCTCGCCCCAGAGGACCGCCGCCTAAGGTCAATTTTTATGCCCGCGAAAAATCAATTTTAAATCGGACGGTATGCCATCCGGTTTTTATCCCTTTGTCTGAATGGAGGTTCTGAGTATGGCTGGAACGGCGGGCAGATCAGGTCGTCGCCCCAAGCCGACGGCACGAAAGGAACTGGCCGGGAATCCGGGCAAGCGCAAGCTCAACCGCGATGAACCGAGCTTCACACCGCTGACAGGCGTGTCCCCGCCGGATTGGTTTGCGGAAAACGGTTTGTCATTGGCCGTGGTGATGTGGGAACTGACCAGCCAAGAGTTGTGCGCCCAAGGCTTACTCTGTGTCACGGATCTCGCGGTACTTGAACGCTGGTGCGTGGCTTACCAGTTCTGGCGCACGGCGGTTATCAACATTGCCCGGGAGGGCAACACCGTCACCGGGGCCACCGGTGGACCCATTAAAAACCCCGAACTGACTGCCAAGAAAGAGCAGCAGTCTGAGATGGACACCACCGGCTCGATGCTGGGGTTAGATCCGAGCAGCCGCCAACGTTTGATTGGGGCCGCCGGACAGGCCAAAACGGACAACCCGTTTATGAGGATGATTTCATCATGAGCCGTAAATCCTACTTGAATGTCAATGCGGCCAATCAATACGCCCGGGATGTGGTGCGGGGCAAAATTGATGCTGGGGGCTATGTCAAGGCGGCCTGTCAGCGTCATCTGGATGATTTAACGCAAGAGAAGGGCAAGGCATTCAAATACCGTTTTGATAAGGACTTAGCCGAACAGGCCGCCAAATTTATTCAGTTGCTGCCGCACACCAAAGGGGAATGGGCATTTAAACGGATGCCGATCACGCTGGAGCCGTGGCAACTGTTTATTGTCTGCGCGGTCTTTGGCTGGGTGCATAAGGGCAGCCGGTTACGCCGCTTTCGGGAAGTGTACACGGAAATCCCCCGCAAGAATGGCAAGTCAGCGATATCTGCGGGCGTTGCGTTGTATTGTTTCACCTGCGACGGTGAATTCGGGGCGGAAGTCTATTCCGGTGCCACGACGGAAAAGCAGGCGTGGGAAGTGTTCCGCCCAGCACGGCTGATGTGTAAACGCACCCCGATGCTGACGGAGGCGTTCGGTATTGAGGTTAATGCCTCCAACCTGAATCGCCCGGCAGATGGGGCACGGTTCGAGCCGCTGATTGGTAACCCCGGTGACGGGCAGTCCCCCAGTTGCGCGATTGTGGACGAATACCATGAGCATGATACCGATGACCTGTACACCACCATGCTGACGGGGATGGGGGCACGGCGTCAGCCGCTGATGTGGGCCATTACCACCGCCGGTTACAACATTGAAGGGCCGTGTTACGACAAACGTCGGGAACTGATTGAAATGCTGTCCGGCAATGTCCCCAATGACGAGCTGTTCGGGGTGATTTATACCGTGGATGACGGGGATGACTGGACGTCCCCGGATGTGTTGCGCAAAGCCAATCCGAATATGGGTGTCTCCGTGTATGCGGATTTCTTGCTCAGCCAGCAACAACGCGCCCTGAATAGCCCGCGCTTAGCCAGTGTCTTTAAAACCAAGCACTTGAATATCTGGGTCTCCGCCCGCGAAGCGTACTTCAATATGGTGAGCTGGAAGCAGTGCGAAGACACCACACTTACGCTGGAACAATTCGAGGGGCAACCCTGCTTTCTGGCCTTTGACCTTGCCCGCAAGCTGGACATGAACAACATGGCCCGATTGTTTGTGCGCGAGATTGACGGCAAGCGGCATTTTTACAGCGTTGCCCCGCGTTTCTGGGTGCCGTATGACACGGTGTACAGTGTGGAGCAGAACGAGAATCGCCGTACAGCAGAACGGTTTCAGAAATGGGTGGAAATGGGTCTGTTGACGGTAACGGAAGGGGCCGAAGTGGATTACCGCTACATTCTTGAAGAAGCTAAACGGGCCTGCCACCTGAACCCGGTCAGTGAGGCCCCGATTGACCCGTTCGGGGCGACCGGTTTGTCCCATGAACTGGCTGACGAAGGGATTAATCCCATCATCATTACCCAGAACTTTACCAATATGAGTGACCCGATGAAAGAGCTGGAGGCCGCCATCCAGTCCGGTCGCTTTCACCATGACGGCCACCCGATACTGTCTTGGTGTATGGGGAATGTGGTGGGCAAAACAATGGGCGGCAATGATGACATTGTGCGCCCCGTCAAGGAGCAGAAGGACAGCAAAATTGATGGGGCGGTGGCCCTGATTATGGCGATGGGGCGAGCCATCTTGCACGAAGAACCCGATTTTCTTTCCCACCTCGACCCGGATGACCTGTTATTCCTATGAAAAATTTACTGATTGATATCACTGCCCTGACCGGTGCCGGGGCGGTGCTGGCGGGCTGTTACCTGAAATACGGGCTGGCAAACACCCTAATCATTGGCGGTGTTTTGTTGATGACCTACGCACTGGCGGTCGCCCGAAGGAGGCAATATGTTGCTTGATGCCCTGTTTCGCAGCGAACCGCTGGAAAACCCCCAAGTCCCATTGACGGCAGACGCCGCCGAGCATGACGGCCTGTTCAGTGCGGACGTGTATGTCAGCCCCGAAACGTCGATGAAACTGGCGGCGGTGTATGCCTGTATTTATGTGTTGTCCTCGTCGGTTGCCCAGATGCCGCTGCATGTGATGCGCAAGAGCGGGAAAACGGTTGAGATGGCGCGGGATCACCCGGTGTTCTCTCTGATACATGATGAACCGAACGGCTGGCAGACCAGTTACAAATGGCGGGAGCTGAAACAGCGCCATGTCCTCGGCTGGGGCAATGGTTACACGTGGGTGAAGCGCAACCGCCGGGGCGAGGTCATCGAACTGGACGCCTGTATGCCGTGGGAAACCACCCTGTTAAAGACGGGGAGCCGTTACACCTACGGCGTCTACAACGAAGACGGCAGTTTTGCCATCAGCCCCGACGATATGATCCACCTGCGGGCGCTGGGCAATAACCGCAAACTGGGCTTAAGCCCCATCCTGCAACACGCGGAAACCATCGGCATGGGCATGAGCGGGCAGAAGTACACCAGTGCTTTTTTTGGCGGTAACGCCCGTCCGGCCGGGATTGTGTCGGTGAAGGGCGAGGTGGCTGAAAAGGGCTGGGAACGGCTCAAGCAGATGTGGCGAAATGCGTCGGCGGCGCTGCGTCGTGAGGAAAACAAGACCTTGTTGCTGCCGGCTGATTTGGATTACCACGCCCTGACCGTTTCGCCGGTGGATGCGCAATTGATTGACATGCTGAAACTTAACCGTTCCATGATTGCCAGTCTTTTCAATGTGCCGGCCCACATGATTAATGATTTGGAGAAAGCGACCTATTCCAATATCAGTGAGCAATCCATCCAGTTTGTCCGCCATACCGTGATGCCGTGGGTCACCAACTGGGAACAGGAATTGAACCGCCGTCTGTTTACCCGGCAGGAGCGACAGGCCGGTTTTTATGTCCGGTTTAACTTGGCGGGCTTACTGCGCGGCACCCCGAAAGAGCGGGCAGATTTCTATCATTTTGCCATTACCGACGGTTGGATGAGCCGCAACGAAGCCCGCGCCTTTGAAGACATGAACCCGGTGGACGGACTGGATGAGATGCTGGTCAGTGTCAACGCCGCCAACCTGATTAACCCAACCCCTAACCCTGAACATGAGGATAACCCCGATGCGTGACAGAGAACTGCGCTGTTACCCCGGTGAGGTGCGGGCTGACACACAGGAGAACCAGCCGACGCGCATTGTCGGTTACGGCTCGGTGTTTGACAGCCGCTCTGAACCCCTGTGGGGCTTTCGCGAAATCATCAAGCCCGGTGCCTTTGACGAGGTGCTCAATGATGATGTGCGGGGCCTGTTTAACCATGACCCCAACTTTATTCTGGGGCGCAGCACATCCGGCACTTTATCCCTGTCGGTGGACGACAAGGGGCTGCGTTATAACATTACCGCCCCGGATACCCAGACCATCCGCGATTTGGTGCTGGCCCCGATGCAGCGGGGGGACATCACCCAGTCGTCGTTTGCGTTCCGTATCGCCCGTGACGGCGAAGAGTGGTACGAAGACGAGGAAGGGATTGTCATTCGGGAAATCAGCCGTTTTTCCCGGCTGTATGACGTGTCCCCGGTGACGTACCCCGCCTATCAGGAAGCCGATTCCGCCGTGCGCTCCCTGAGTGCGTGGAAGGAGGCCCGGGACAGCGGGGCACTCCAGCAGGCGATTAACCAAAAACAGGCCCGAGAGCGGCTATTGACCTTATTGAATCTCTAGGAGAGACGCATGAAATTGCACGAACTGAAACAACGCCGTAACACCATTGCCGCCCAGATGCGCACCCTGCACGATACCATCGGGGACACGGCCTGGACGGAAGAACAACGCACCGAATGGCACAAGGCCAAGACTGAGCTGGACGGCATCGATACCCACATCCAGCGTGAGGAAGACCTGCGCAATCTGGATCAGCAACTGGTGGAGGAACAGGAGCAGGAGCAACGCAACCACCCTGCCGCCCAACCGGAAACCGAGCAGCACGCCCGTCGTGCCGCAGCCTTTGACAAGTTCCTGCGTCATGGGCTGGGGGAGATGTCGTCTGAAGAACGTCAGGCGTTGCGGGAACTGCGGGCGCAAGGCACCACGCCGGACGAGAAAGGCGGTTACACCGTGCCCAAACAGATGCTGAACAAGGTGGTGGAGTCGATGAAAGCCTACGGCGGCATTGCCAGCGTGGCGCAAATTCTCAGCACCGCGACCGGACAGACCATTGAATGGGCCACGGCGGACGGCACCGCCGAAGAGGGTGAATTGCTGGGTGAAAACGCGGCGGCCAGTGAAGAAGACACCGAATTCGGCACCGAGTCGCTGGGGGCGAAGAAGCTGTCCTCGAAGATTATCCGGGTCTCCAACGAGCTGTTACAGGATTCGGGCATCGACATGGAAGCCTATCTGGCGAAACGCATTGGTGAGCGTATCGGGCGCGGGGAAGCCAAGTATCTGGTGAAAGGCACCGGCAAGGGCAGTCCGCAACAACCGAAGGGATTGGAAACGTCCGTCACCGGCACCCTAGACGCGGCGGCCAAGTTCAGTTGGAAAGACATGAACGCCCTGAAGCACGCGATTGACCCGGCCTACCGCAATGCCGGTACGTTCCGTTGGGCCTTCAATGACAGCACGCTGAAGGTCATCACGGAAATGGAAGACGCCCAAAACCGTCCGTTGTGGCTGCCGGCCATTGCGGGGGTGGTGCCCTCGACGGTGCTTGGTGTCCCTTACGTGATTGATCAGGCGATTGCTGACATGGGCGCGGGCAAAAAATTCATCTACTGCGGTGACTTCAACCGCTTCATTGTCCGTCGTGTTGCGTATATGACACTGAAACGCCTTGTCGAGCGTTACGCAGAGTACGATCAGGTGGCCTTTCTGGCCTTCCACCGTTTTGACTGTGTGCTGGAAGATGTGGCCGCCATCAAGGCGCTGGTCGGTAAGGGCGCGCCATCCGTGGGATAATCCCCATGCCGCGTAAAGCGGTTTTTTTGTGCCTGCGATCTGTGAGGGTCGCAGGGTTTCAGGAGGTATTGTGTCTTTCCCCACGCTGGAACAACTGAAGCAACAATGCCGCATCGACAATGACGATGACGGCGAAGACGCGTTGTTGAGTACGTACGCCCGCGCCGCCATCAAACGGGCCGAAAACTACCTGAACCGCCGTCTGTATGAAGCCGACGTACCGGAGACCGATCCCGACGGGCTGCTGGTCACTGAAGACGTCACGTTAGCCATCATGCTGACGGTGGGATACTGGTACGAAAACCGGGAAGCCCAGTCAATCCCGGCAGGGTTCAAGGCGTTGCTGGAGCCCTACCGTTTTATTCCCTTGTAGGAGATTGTTTATGAAAGCAGGCCGATTGCGCCATCGCGTCACCATTCAGGGCGTTCGCACCCAACGCACCCCCTCAGGCGGCGTGGCGAAAGAACGCTATACCGTGGCCACGGTCTGGGCGGAAGCCAAATTTATCAGTGGCCGTGATCTGGTGGCGTCCAAGGCGGTGCTGTCTGAAAGTGTCGTCCGGTTCTGGGTACGCTATCGACGCGGGCATGACGGTTATCTTTAAGGGTAAAACCTACCGGATTCAGGCGGTGATGCCGGATAACAAGCTGACCCTGTTAGAGCTGCTGTGTCAGGAAGGAGTGAAACAATGAGCACCGTGGACTTTTCCGCACTGAAAGATCTTTCTCGGGACTTAGAACTGCTCAGCAAAGCCGAAAGCAACAAAGTTTTGCGCCAGGGTACTTATGCCGGGGCTAAAGTCCTGCGTGACGAGACCCGAAGTCGTGCCCCGGTCAGGACGGGCAAACTCCGGAAAAACATCATCGCGAGCAATCGCAGACTGGGGCGGGATGGCACCATTTCAGCCGGGGTGTCGGTGCGGGGATCGAACCAATCCGGCACGAACAGTGATACCCGGATGAAGAAAAACGACCCCAGAAACGCGTATTACTGGCGCTTTCTGGAGAAAGGCACCTCCAAGATGGCGGCCAGACCGTTTATTGATCCGGCCTTTGAGGCCAAGGCTGATGAGGCCGCCGAGGCGGTCTTTGCGGCAGCCCTGAAAGCCATTGACGGGGTGCTGGCAAAATGAAAGACGGTGACCTGTTTAAGTTACTTGATCCGGTGCTGCCCGGACGGGTCTTCCCCTATTTAATCCCGTTTACCGAGCGGGAAGCGCCCTCGCCGTGGTGCGTGTTTTCCACGTATAGCCTAACCACCGATGTATTGAGCGGGCCATCCGTGAAAATGACCCGCATCCAGATTGATGCCTACGCGACCACCCTTGAGCGTGCCGAGCAGATTGGGGAAGACGCCTTCCATGCCCTCAAATCGCTCGCCCCTTTTGAGTTGGAGCACGAGAACAGTTTTGAGGATGACACCGAACTCTATCGCGCTTCCCTGACCTGCAAAATCTACACCTAACCCAGCCGGAGACATAACATGGCTAAGTTTGAAAGAACCCTTGAAACGTCGTTATCGGTTTCCGCCGACGCGGCAACTGATGCAACAAGCACCCTGATTAAATGGGTGCAGATTGACACTTCCGTCAAAGAAATCAACTACACGGGCGGGCAGAAATCCGACATTGAAGTGACCACACTCGGCTCGCGTGAACAGGAGATGATTAACGGCTTAGCAGCCCCGGCGGAGATCACCCTGTCCGGGCACTGGACGGCCGAAGAGGAAGGGCAGGACATTTTACGTCTTGCTTACAATACCGATCAGGCTTACGCCTTCCGCGTCCAATTCCCCAGCGGCCACGGCTACACCTTCTTGGCCGAAGTGCGGCAGGAATCATGGCAAGCCGCTGCCAACGGCATCGTCAATGCCACCTTTACCCTGCGCATGAAAGGCCGCCCCGTGCCCTTGGCGAAAAAACCGAAAACTGAAATACAAAAAGGATAATCAGCATGAATATTCGCCAATTAGCCCTGACCCCTAAATTGGGCTTCCGTACCAAAACCGTCACCGTGACCGAATGGGACAACAGCACGGTTATCCTGCGTGAACCCTCGGCGGGGGCATGGGTACGCTGGAATGAAATCACCCGCCCGGCAGAGGAAGACGAGAAACTGTCCACCGAAGAGGTGGTGCTGCGCAATACCCGCGCCGATGTCGTGCTGTTTATTGATGTGTTGTGTGATGAAAACGGCGATCTGGCTTTCACACCCGACGATACGGAAGAAGTCATGAGTATCTATGGCCCCGTGCATGCCCGTTTGCTGCATCAGGCACTCAGCTTGGTGACGGACAGTGACGAGGCGGAAAAAAAGTCAGCACCCCATTGACCGGCTTTCTGCTGACACTCGCCCTGCGGCTGGGGAAAACCGTTGCTGAGTTGCAGGGCAGTCTGAGTGCCAGCGAGCTGATGCTGTGGATGGCCTTTGATCGCGAAAACCCCCTCAGTGACCGACGGGGCGATATTCAGGCCGCACAGGTGGCGGCGGCGGTGTATCAATCGCAGGGCGTCAAAATCAGCCTGAATGAAGCACTGCTGCAATGGGGAAATTCAGACGAAGCAGCGCGGGACGACTTCGAACAATTTTTTGCTAATCTGGCATAGGGGATACCGTGTCAAAATTACGTGAATTAGTTATCAAAATCTCGGCGAATTCCAGCTCGTATCAGGCGGAAATTGCCCGGGCTGCCCGATTGGGGGAAAACTACCATCGGGTGATGGAAAATGGCAACCGGAGTGCGACCGCCGCCGCCCGGGGCAGTACCGCCGCCCTGCGTGACCTGAACAATCAACTGGTTTCTGTGAAGGCGTCTGCCCTGGGCATGGCGGGATCGTTTGCGGGTATCTTCGCGACCAGCAAACTGGTGGAAACGGCGGACAAGTGGACGCTGCTCAACTCCCGCCTGAAACTGGCGACGGCTTCCACAACGGACTTGACCCACAGTCAGCGATTGCTGATGGAAATGAGCCAGAAAACCGGCACCTCATTTGAGGCCAATGCCACCGTATTCGCCCGCTCAGCCGCCCCGATGCGGGCGCTTAAATATGCCTCGCAAGACATTGTGAACATGACCGAGACACTGGCGACCGGGCTGAAAATTTCCGGGGCCAGTGCGGCAGAGTCCAGTTCGGTGTTGATCCAGTTCTCGCAAGCCATGTCGTCAGGGGTATTGCGGGGCGAGGAATTCAACGCGATGGCGGAAAACGGCGGACGCTTGATTCAGGCACTGGCGGACGGCATGGGCGTTGCCCGCACCCAACTCAAGGGTATGGCAAACGACGGCCTGCTGACCATGGACAAGGTGATCCCGGCCTTATTGAGTCAGTTGGGGCAATTGCAGGACGAATACGGCTCAATGGGCGCGACGGTCGAAAAGTCCATGACACGCGTACAGAACGCCTTTATGCAGTGGGTCGGGGATGTTAACCAATCCACAGCAACCACCAAGGTACTGTCGGGTGCACTGGATTCGGTGTCGAGAAACATTGATACCCTTGCGGTGGGACTGGGGGCGTTAGCGGCGGTTGGTGCAGCCCGTTTTTTCGGTGGAGTGACAAACGGAGCCATTCATTCCGCTCGTG
This sequence comes from Xenorhabdus santafensis, assembly GCF_033949405.1. Classification (NCBI taxonomy): domain Bacteria; kingdom Pseudomonadati; phylum Pseudomonadota; class Gammaproteobacteria; order Enterobacterales; family Morganellaceae; genus Xenorhabdus; species Xenorhabdus santafensis. The sequence goes on from NZ_VCDN01000017.1 coordinate 10,560, forward strand.
GGGTGTTTCAGGCCTACCGGGCTGAGGTGGCTCTGGCAGATGCGCAGGTCAGGGGCACACAGATTGCCGTTGCCCGCTCCCGTGCCAGTGTTTACCGTGCCCAACAGGCGGCTATTGCCGCAAAGAACACGGATGGGCAGGCGGCGGCAGAAAAGCGGCTGGCTGCGTCTCAAGCCACACTGACTCGCAATATTGCTGCCCGCACTGCTGCGCAGACTGCATTGAACAACGTCACATCAGCGGGTTCTCGACTGGCCTCCGGCTTTTTAGGTTTCTTCGGTGGTGTGCCTGGTTTGCTCATGCTGGGCGCTGGTGCGGCTTATATGCTGTATCAGAACCACAAACAGGCCAACTTGGAAGCATTAGAGTATGCGAATACTGTCGATACTATTAAGGATAAGTTAGAGACTTTATCACTCATTCAATTGGATGAAGAAACCAATAAGATAAAAAACTCCATTAAAGCCCTTGGGGGCGAGCTAGATGCGTTAAAAACAGATCTAAGAGTTAAGGAATCGCAACTTATAGATGCAAAGTTTTTAGCGAATTCAGAGAGTCAGGCTCGTCGATATAGAGGAGGAAGCACCGCATATTTTAAAGGTACAGCTGCAGCTACTGAGCAAGCCATTCTCGTGTTGAAGGAAAAAATAAACGAGAAAGAAGCGAAAAGCCTCGAACTGAATGAAACACTGGCAGCCTTGCAAGAAAACCTTAAATCGAAAGTAGAGGAAACCCTTGCAGCTAGCCAAAACAGCCAATATTCAACAGAGAGAATTATAGCTGAATTTAACAAACTGCCCTCTCTGGCAGATAGCGCTAATGACCGATTTGCCATTGGTGCGAATAAGCTGGATGCCGCTGCTGCCAGTGCGCTCACCTTCGCAAATAATATCGGCGCAGTGTCATCAAATGCCATGGCAGCCGTTAACCGCATTAACCTGTTGGTTAACTCTATGAAAGCCCCGGAGCTGTCCTCATCTCAATCGTCAATGATGGATAAGCAGATTGACCGATTGGAGCTGTCAAAATATTCAGGGAGGGAAAAGCAGCTAAAACAACTGGAGTTGGATGCGAAAAACAACAACCTGCCCGGGCCTTATGCAGACAGCTACATAAAAATGGGAATACAGGTCTACGATAACGAAGAGGCCGCGAGAAAAAGGGAATCCGATGCCCGGGAAGCCCGCAATGCGGCAGAGAGCGCCGCCCGTAAAGCCGCTAAGGTCGTGGAGGATTACCGGAACAAAGTCGCTGAACTGAATACGCAGCTGGCGACCGAAGCGATCCGCTACCGAGAAGGCAATACCGCAGCCGAAGCCTTCGCGGCTTCCATGGTCTCAGGTAAAAATTTTACTGAGGCACAAAACAACGAAATCCGCCGGCTTAACAGAACACTGGAAGAAGCCAAACAAAAATACCAAGACCTGCAAGATGCCATTGCAAACGATCCCTTCCGCAATACCGCCGAGATGGCGAAAAAAGCCCGTGAGCAACTGGAGCGCCAGCTTAAAAGTAAGCAGGTGACACCGGAAGAGTACGAGCGCCGCAAGGGGGATATCTGGCAGGAGGAGGTCAGGGGTAACACCAACGCCAAACAACAATCCGCCGTTTCGGCCAAAGATGTGCTGCGGGGCGAAGTTGACCCCATACAGGACTTGGAGAACCAACTGGCGCGCAAAAAAGCCCTGTACGAAACCTATGAGGAAACGCAGGTTATCAGTGTGCAGCGCAAGAATGAGTTGATCCTTGCTGCGGAACGTGACACGGACGCCAAGCGCATCGAGGCCGCCAAGCAGGTGTTTGCCAGTCAGGGCGATTTGCAGTCGCTTGCGGTGACGATGTTTGAAACTACCCAAGAACGGATGGGTAACATGGTGACCGGACTTCTAACGGGGAGTAAATCCCTTCGGGAAGGCATGTCAGAAATGTTCGCCTCTCTGGCGCAGGACGTGGTGAAAAGTCTGGTCAAAATGGCCGCGCAGGCCTTGATTACCAATACCATCATGAAAGGACTGGGCTCCATGGGCGGCGGTGGCATGGGGGCGGGTTTTGCCTCTCTGTTCGTCAAGAATGCCAAAGGCGGCGTTTACAACTCTCCCAGCCTGAGCCAGTACAGCGGGCAGATTGTCAACCAACCGACCCTGTTTGCCTTTTCGAAAGGGGCGGGGCTGATGGGAGAAGCGGGGGCAGAGGCGATTATGCCGCTGACCCGAGGAGCTGATGGTTCATTGGGCGTGCGTGTCATTACTCCTAAGGGTCTGGAAGACGGTGGAAAAGGGGGTACCAAGATCAATGTCTATATTACGGATGGAAAAACGGAAAGCACGTCCTCAAACAGTGATAAACAGGCCTTCGGGCGGGAATTTGGTCAGGCGGTTGCTCAGGTCTACTTCAGAGAACGTGACAAGGATTTACGGCAGGGCGGTGTCATCAACAAAGCGATAAGGGGAGGGCGATAATGGAAACCTTTACATGGCAGCCTCGCGTGAATGCCAGTTCAAATGTCGAGTTTGCTCTGCGAAAAGCGAAGTTCGGCGATGGTTATGAACAAGTCTCTGGTGCGGGGATTAACCCCAAGTCGATGAAATGGAACGTGGATTTTATCGGTAATGAACAACACATCGCTGACATTATCGCCTTCCTTGATCGGCATGAAGGTCACAAGGCCTTTATCTGGCGGCCACCGTTAGCGAAAAAGGGCTTGTTTCGGTGCGAAAGCTATAAATATCAGGCCATTGATTACAAAACCTATTCCCTTTCAACCGAATTTATTGAGGCGAACGCGCCATAAAGGAAAGCCACATGTTGACTGCTGACGTACAGAAGCTGGATGCCGGGAATACCGTCCGGCTCTATGAGATTGACGGGACAAAATTCGGGGCTGAGGTACTCCGTTTTCATGCGTATGGTATGCCCGTTACCGAAGAAGAGATTGAGGCGGCGGAAAAAGCAGGTAGCCAGCCGCGACCCAAATCCCTCTGGTGGCAGGGGGATGAATATAAACCGTGGCCTGTCCAGATAGAGGGGTTGGAAATGTCCACGGACGGGCAGGCTGCCCGACCCCGTTTATCCGTGTCCAATATCGAGGGAACGGTTACTGCGCTCTGCTTGCAGTTTGAGGATATGGTGCAGGCGAAAGTGATTATTCACGATACCTTCGCCCACTATCTGGATGCCCGTAATTTCACCGAGGGAAACCCGACCGCTGATCCGCAACAAGAGCGGAAGAGTTTGTTTTACATTAACCGGAAAACAGCCGAAACAGACAAGACGGTTGTTTTTGAATTGGCCAGTCCGGCATCACTGGATGGATTAATGATCCCCACGCGGCAAATTCACGGGGTATGTACATGGCGTGCGCGGGGTTGGTATCGAACCGGCAAAGGCTGTGATTACGCCGGGACGAAATATATTGATAGCAACGGCAACCCGACTGACGATCCCAGTAAAGACCGCTGTCCCGGCACCGTCACGGCCTGTAAGTATTTGCACGGCGAGGATGAACCCTTACCCTTCGGGGGATTTCCAGCCTCGTCGCTGATCAGGAGATCGTGATGCATGAAAAGACATTGGCCGCTATCTTTGAGCATGCCAAACAAGCCTACCCGCAGGAATGCTGCGGGGTGATAGCCCAGAAAGGCCGCGTAGAAAAATATCTTCCCTGCAAAAACCTCGCCCCCAATCCCACTGAGCAGTTCCAATTAGACCCCCATGATTACCTTGAAGCCGCAAAGTGGGGAACCATTATTGGCATTGTCCACAGCCATCCTGACGCCACAACCCTGCCCAGTGATTTGGATGAAGCTCAATGCGATTTTACTGAGTTGCCGTGGCATATTGTGAGCTACCCGGAAGGGGATTTTAGAACCATTTACCCGCGTGGTGAACTGCCCTTGGTGGGTCGTCCGTTCGTGCTGGGGGTTTATGACTGCTACGGCCTTGTGATGAGCTATTACCGTCAGCAACACGGTATTGAATTGCATGATTACCGGGTGAATTATCCGTGGTGGGAGCAAGGCGAAAATTTGTATATGGATAATTTCGAACAGGCAGGGTTTACTGAAGTAGTTGGTGATCCGCAAGAAGGAGATGTGTTACTTATGCAGGTTCAGGCAGATGTGGTTAACCATGCCGGAATTTTAGTAGCGGGGAATTTATTGCTGCATCATCTTTACGGGCAATTAAGCCAGAAAGTCCCTTACGGTGGATATTGGAAAGACAGGACTATTATTATATTACGTTATAATAAATAGTAATGATTTTATTTTTGTTTTTCGAATGATAAGGTTGTTTTTTGTAAATAAAATCAATTGAGGATATTTATGTACAACAGTTATGATGATTCTGGGTTTTCATTGTTAGGGCCTTTTTTTATTTTACTTATCATTGCGCTTATTGGGCTTGCAATTAATTTCTTTATCATACGATATGCAAGTAGAGCAAATGAATTACTGGACACTCAGAAAAAAATATTACAAGAGTTAAAAATTCAAACAGCTTTATTATCTGGGGATAAAGGTAATTCAGAAATAAGTTCTGTATATTTGGATACAATTAGAAAAATGCAATCTACCAACTTATTAGAAAAAGGGGGTATGGTTGCCCAGTACAGGGTAATGGATGTAGCTAAGTTATATAATAACCTAATGGCAGAGGTTGAAGCTAAAAACCTATCTATTATGTCTGCGAGGAATGCATTCCAAGCTGAAATAGATAGATTGTCCTCTGAGTTAAATGAATCTCAAAAAATGTCATTTCTGAGTTACTATAAAGAAAATATCAAGTAAACATTATTTAATTTTATATCAACCCGCTTCGGCGGGTTTTTTTATGAGGTAAATATGGTTTTTACAGAACCCTCACTTCGCACTATTCGGCTGCATGGCGTCCTCGCCACGAAATTCGGCGAGACCTTTGACTATGCTGCCAGAGATGCCCTGCATGCTATCCGAGCCATGAGCAAACTCGTGCCAGGTTTTGAAGCCTTCATGCTGAACGCCCACAAACAAGGGATTACCTTCTCGGTCATTGTCGGCGGCAGAAGCTACCACAAAGACGAACTAGATATGACTAAGGGCGACCGGGATATCCATATTATGCCGGTGATCATCGGCAGTAAAAAGGCGGGTATCTTCCAGACCATTTTAGGCGCGGTAATGGTGGTTGCAGGGGCGTTTTTATGGGCAACCCCGTTTGGCGCCCCCATGGTGATGTCAGGGGTTGGCATGATGCTGGGCGGGGTTTCTCAGATGCTTGCCCCTCAGCCGCCGGGCTTGGGCATGCGCGAATCCCCCGAAAACAAACCGTCATATGCGTTTGGTGGCCCGGTAAACACCACCGTTCAGGGCAACCCGGTGCCGATCCTCTACGGCTCGCGCGAGATAGGCGGGGCTATCATCTCAGCCGGGGTTTACACCGAAGACCAGTATCAGACCGAGCAGATTGAGAAACAACGAAAATACAACTTCAGCGAGATAGTCAAAGGGAAACCGTTTGAAGACTGGAAGGCCGAAGAAGAAAAACGAAGGGGGTAAAGTGCGATGTTCAGACACAGCATAGCCGGGGCAAAAGGGGGCGGTGGCGGCGGACGTACGCCCGTAGAGATGCCAGATAACATCCAGTCCAATGCCAAGGCACGGTTCTTATTGGCACTGGGGGAAGGGGAATTTGTTAACCATCTCACCGCAAAAGACATCTACTTGGATGGCACCCCCTTGGAAGGTGACAACGGCGTCATGAATTTTGACGGGGTCAGTTTTGAATTTCGTCCCGGTACACAGCATCAGGAATACATCAAGGGCATGCCGGCGGCGGAGAATGAAATCCGTTTGAATACCGAAATCAAGGCCGGGACGCCGTGGACGAAATACATCGCCAATACCAAACTGTCTGCTGTTCGTGTCCGCCTTGGTTGGCCAGCATTGAGGTCGCTAAAAGAGAACAATGATACGGTGGGCTACCGCATCGATTACACCATTGAATTGTCGACGGACGGCGGCAGCTACCAGACTATCTTTGATACCCACATCGACGCCAAAACGACCACATTGTATGAGCGTTCATATCGCATCAACCTGCCTGATGCCAAATCCGGCTGGACGGTGCGGGTAGTCAGGAAAACCCCCAACAGCACCAGTGAACGTATCATCGATAAAATGAATATCATGGCGTTCACGGAGGTTATTGACGCCAAATTACGCTACCCCAATACCGCGCTGCTGTATGTCGAATTCGATGCCCGGTTGTTCAACGGCAATGTTCCCCTGATTTCCTGCAAACCCAAGGGACGCATTATCCGTGTGCCGTCTAATTACGATCCGGTTAACCGCACTTACAGCGGTATCTGGAACGGCACGTTTAAATGGGCGCACAGCAATAACCCGGCGTGGGTACTGTACGATATCCTGCTGAATGATTTGTGCGGGTTGGGTGACAAGATAGACAAGACCCAAATCGATGAAACCGAACTGTACCGTGTAGCGCAATATTGCGACCAACTTGTCCCTGATGGCAAAGGGGGCAACGGTATGGAGCCGCGCTTTACCTGCGATGTTTACATTCAGTCCCGCGCGGAAGCCTATAAGGTGCTGACCGACATTGGCGCAATATTCCGTGGTTCGGTCTATTGGGGGGCGAACCAGTTCGTTGCCATGGCTGATATGCCGGACGACATTAAATACATTTTCACGCAGGCCAGCGTTATCAATGGCGATTTCGTCTACAGCGGCGGCAGCGAGCGCAATCGGGGCACCGTCGCCATGGTGAGCTGGTCAAATCCGGACAACCATTACAATGATGAGGTTGAGGTGGTGTCGGATGACGATTTAATCCAACGCTATGGCATCAACCAAATCGATATCGCCGCCATTGGTTGCACGCGTCAAAGCGAGGCACAACGCCGGGGAAAATGGGCGATCCTGACCAACTCACAGGATGGCATGATTTCATTTCGTGTGGGGCTGGAAGGGCAAACTCCAATGCCGGGTCAGATTATTGGCGTGGCGCATAAAAACAGGGCCGGTCGCGTTATCGGAGGGCGCATCCAGTCGGCGGAAGGGCGCAATGTCACACTGGATAGAAAGCCTGACGTGCAGGCGGGTGACCGCTTGCTGGTTAACTTACCGACAGGCAGATCAGAAGGCCGGACGGTGCAGGCAGTGAGTGAGAATGTGGTGACCGTAACAACGCCTTACAGTGAGCAACCAGCCCCTGAGTCGGGCTGGGCGGTGGATGCCCACGATTTATTTATTCAGCAATATCGCGTTGTGGGTATCAAGGATAACAACGACGGCACCTTTGAAATTAACGGACTGCATCACGATCCCGACAAATATGACCGTATCGACACCGGGGCACAGATTGATGAACGGCCCATCTCCATTATTCCGGCCAGTGTTCAGCAACCGCCAAAATCGGTCACGCTTGAAGGGTTTTCCTTTGTTCAGCAAGGTATCTCCACAACCACAGTGCGTATCTCATGGGCGGAAACGGAAGGGGCGATCGCCTATGTCGGGGAATGGCGCAAGGACAGCGGCAACTGGATTGCGATCCCCCGCACGGCGTCGCTGGGTTTTGAAATCCCCAACGCCTATTCGGGAAGGTATCAGGCGCGCATCAAGGCCATCAACGCCTTTGATATTCCGAGTTTATTTGCCTCTTCGGGTGAGGTGAATATCACGGGCAAGCAAGGCAACCCGCCGGCTCCCTTGGGCTTTAAAGCTACGCCGATACTCTTCGGCATCCAGTTGGACTGGGGATTTGCCCCCAACACCAGTGACACCCTGAAAACCGAAATCCAGTACAGCCAGACTAATGACGGCGAAAGCCTGATGTTATTGGCGGACATTCCCTACCCCCAACGCACGCATACAATGCCGGGATTGGCGGCCGGGGTGGCTTTTTACTTCCGTGCCCGGCTGGTGGACAAATCCGGCAATCAATCCCCGTGGACGGACTTTATCCGGGGCGAATCGTCAACGGATACGAACTGGATAGTAGAAGCGGCAGGTGACCAGTTTATGACGGCTCAGGCGGGTAAGCGGTTGGAAGATCAGCTGGGTTATCTGGCAGAGGCCGACCTGATCAATGGCGCTGCGATTTATGAGAATTCCCGTGAATTAATGGTGCGGGATGGTGAGAACAAGGCGGAAATCAAACGGCTTGATCGCGTGTTTGCTGATGAAAAAGAAGCATGGGCGCAGTCATTCAAGGAAGTGAAATCCAGCGTCGGGGAAAACCGTGCATCCATTATGGAAAATCAGAAATCGGTGAACAAACTGGACTCGTCACTT